>NZ_JBSFNK010000001.1:812433-854577 GCF_053587055.1 Nonomuraea sp. NPDC003707
TTCTCGTCGAACTTGTTGCGATCGAACTTGTTCTCGTTGAACTTGTTCTCATTGAACTTGTTGCGGTCGAACTTGTTCTCGTCGAACTTGTTGCGGTCGAACTTGTTCTCGTTGAACTTGCTGTCGTCGAACTTGCTGTCGTTGAACTTGCTGTCGTTGAACTTGTTGTGGACGACCGTCCACGAGAAGGGACCGCACGTGCCCGAGACGAGGTGCGGGCACTCCACGGCAGGCTTCTCCGTTGAGACGTACCCGGCACCCGCCTGGCGGGCGGTGAAGTCGACGCTCGCGCTCGCCACTCCCTGGCCTAGCGGAACGGACACGAGACAGGTGGCCGCAGCGGCCAGAGCTAGCGTTGCGATACGCCCATGGCGCGGCGCCCGCGATTGGCGAATTTCAGTATTCACGCGCTTCTGTTCCATTCATGCGTAAGTCGACGCGAAATCCGGGACCCACACCCTGCAGGTATTCGGACAGAAGCAGACATACCCGCAAGGATTATCCCATTTACCTCAATAAAGGGAAACAATCAGTCAAGTCCGACTTCATCAAGGGAGATGGTCCCGGCAACAATCTTGGCTCTTTTTGCACGCTGCCAGACATATCATGACCGCTCGTTCCGACCAATTCGTATTCGGTCGACCATGACGACACAGAGCCGACCGGCAGCTCGGGAAGCAGCCGTCCGGCCTCGCCCGGCGTCCTTCGGTGAGGATCATCGTGGGGCCGTAGCAATGGTCAGCTTCCGCACCACCCCAACGGTCACTTGTCTTGGACTTGCACCTAGGCGTCGGTTCGAGAGGCGTGATTGGCCAAGCGTCCGAAGGTGAGCCGGGTCGGGAGCTACAGAGTTTGAAAGCTTGGGGGGCGATTCCCCGCGCCATCCCATCCCATCGGGGACGCAACGGATGCGGCCGGCATACTCATCGTGATCTGGTTGCCGCGATAGCCGCTGTGTGGATTTCTGGGGTTGCCCCCATGAGCACCGTCGTCGTCGTGTTGTCGATCCTGCTCGGCCTGCTGTTCGTCGGGACCGGCGGGATCAAGGTGCTGAGTCTGCCGCGATCGCCGGCGATCCGCGATCATCTCGGACTCCAGCCGAGGTTGTGGCAGTCGATCGGCGTGTGCGAGTCAGCCGGGGGCGTGGGGCTGCTCGCGGTGCCGTTGCTCGGCGTGGCCACGTCGAGCGGGCTGGTCATGTTGATGGCAGGTGCGATCATCAGCCGGATCCGGGTGTCCGACTCGGCGGCGACGATATCCATCGACGTCCTGGTGCCGGCGTTGGTGGCGGTTCTCGTGGTCGTACGCGCGTCGGCGTGACGTAGACGGGGTGGAACGCGTCTGAACTCGATTAATCGGCTAACGTCTCCTCTGAAGTCTCTGCGGACTGATCAAAACGGCAAGAGTCTGATTCGAGTCCTATCGCGGGAGCTTGGTAGAGCTGAGGGACACACAGCTCCAGGCTGGCGGCTGGGGCCGCCTTCGCTCCATCACGGTCCTGGCGCCGGAGGTCGGGGGCCCCGCTCCCCCCTTCCCATAGGACGGCGGCAGACGGGATCGAGAGATTGAGCGACATCTGCGACGCCCGCTACAGCGCGATCATGTACATGAGTGCACACCGAATGTAGGCCCGAGCGGCGAAAACGCTAGCCCCGGTAATCGAATGGCTACTCTTACGAGCGAGGGGTCACTGGTTCGAACCCAGTACCGCCCACCTGCATCAAGAGCCCCGTCTCCAATCATGGAAACGGGGCTTCGTCCCATTTCCCGGTGCGACAGGGCCCATTCGAAGATCCATTGGAGTGGTTCGCGATCTTCGCGTTCATCGCGTCGGCGATCCCCCGGTCAACCTCCCCCGTGCTGTGCTGGTAGATCAGCACTGCCCGGACCGCCCTGTGAGCCGGTGAAGATCAGCGCATCGGGCCTCTGGTCGAGATTGTCGGGGAGTGACGGGATGATCCTTTTCGGGCTTGCGACCGTACGGACTCCCGCGCGGGACGTGGGCGGACCGACGAGGAGTTCGCCCATGTCGAGCTCACCATACTGTTGCCGAACGCCGACGATCCGGGCCGCGAACTCAAGCGGCGCCGCGCCGCAGCCAGACGAACCCGCCGACCCAAGCTAGCGCCATGCCGCCGCCAGGTTGCTTCCCGAAAAGCCGCATACTGGCGCCATGTCGACCATGACAGCAAGACTCGACCGACTGCGAGCCATCGAAACCGGCCGACCCGTACACCTGCATAAGTTCTACCGACGCAACAAGCGGTTCCTCATCTTCGGCGCTGAACGACACCAGTACCGCAACACCCCGCTCGACCCGACCTCGGTCCTGGCCCTAGAAGACGATCTCGGTGTCCAATTACCACCCGCGTACCGGGAGTTCCTGCTCCAGGTCGGCCCCGGCGCGGGCCCCTACTACGGCATCTGGGAACCGCAGGAGATCGTAAAAGAGACCGAGGGCGATCCTGCCGAACCCTTCCCGCTCACCCGCCGCGACGCCGAGGAGATCTACAACGCCTGGTACGCATGGGTCCAGGAACCGGAGCCCGACTCCGGTGGCGGCCCCAGCATCGAAGCCCCCTACCCCACACCTGGCTGCATCTTCATCGGCACCCAGGGCTGCTCCAGTGTCACCGCGTTGGTGACCACAGGAGAGCTGACGGGCACGGTTTGGGATGTCTGGCTCGACGAAAGTGCCTGGCGACCGGCCACGGCCGCCCCCGCCAGCTTGGAGAGCGAGCTCTATGACCTGGCCGCACCGACGTATCTCGGTCCTACGCCCACCTTCGACTCTTGGTACGAGGCATGGCTCACACGCGCCGATGTCGAGCTGTCACCTCCAGGAGGAACCTCCTGAGCGGTGCCGCATCATCACGCAAGCCCCGTTACGCGCGAGCGCTCCCGTTGGTTGCTGATGCCGAGGCATGCCACCACACGTGATGCGTCGGGAGATAGGAAGAGCTGAAAGTTGTAGGCGGACTCGGTGCTCTTGACGATGCCGAGGAGGAGGTGCTGAAGTCCGCAGGTGCCAAGCCGCGCGATCGCCTCGTCAAAGCCAAGGGACGGGTTCCCCATCCGGCGGGTAAGACGAGCGCGACGCCGGTAGGTCCTGGTCAGGGATAGCGCCTCGACCGGGTCCTGCCACACCTCGAAGGACGCTCCAGCCGTGAGCTCCCGTCGGCAAGCACGGCCTGCTTCCCCTGCATTGTCGAGGAGTTGAACGAGCGTCTCTCTGTCCACGAAGGCAGCGTACGCACAGCGCGGTCTCCCGGTGCCATGCGATATACGTGCAACGATCATGAAGACATCGGCATGCAGGTACCGCTCCGTCCCAGGTAAATAGCCATGCGCCCGCGGTAATGGTCACAAGCTCCGTGCGGGTGGATCGCCCGTAGGGGCGCCGGGTTCGCTTCCGTGCCATCTGCATGCCGCAAGGCCGTGCCATACCGTGCCAAATCCCGCAAGCGGCTCCTTACGAGCGAGGGCTCACCGGTTCGAACCCAGTACCCGCCACCTGCATGAGCACCCTGTCATCGATCTTGAGAACGGCGTCTGGGTGACTAAGAGGTCGCGCCGCTAGGTGATGGCGTCGTTCGGGGCGCTTGGTCCAGCAGCGGGTGATCCAGGCCCCGACGGATCAGGCTACGGATCGCGATGACGGTGTCGGCGAAGTCGAAGAACGCATCGACGATGGCCGTTGGGAGTTCATGGCAGCGGGCGAGTCATTCGCCGACGCCGACCTGCCACGCGTAGTGGCCGTCACTTCCCCACGAGGCCAGTCGCAGCGGCGATCCGACCCAGGGTCCGGCGCAGGGCCGCCACCTCGGCAGGGTCGATGGCGCTCAGCAGTTCCTCGTCGTTCTGCCGCGCCAGCGAGAGCGTCTGGTGCCGCAGATCCTGGCCGGTCGGTGTCAGCTCGATGAGCTGACGCCGACGGTCTGCGGTGTCCCGTACTCGTCGTACGGCATCGAGCTTCTCAAGTTCGTCGAGCATGTCGACGACCACACTGGCGGTCACCCCGACCGCCTTGGCCAGCTCCAGCTGCGCCCGGGGCCCGTCGGCCAGGAGCTCAAGGACCGCACAATGCCGTGGCCGCAGGCCGAGCGGGGCCAAGCGATCCGCGAACTGCCCGTTCGCCTCCTGGCCCAGCTTGCCCAGCAGGAAACCCACCGTGTTGATCAACGGCTCTTCCACCATCACACCACCAATGCTAGCCTAACCATATGATTCGGCATCCGAAAGATATGGCTCCCTCATTAAATGTCCGTCGATTCGGCGCACTTGTCGTGCTCTTCACCGTGGTCACATCCGGCTACTTCGCAGTGTCCAGCCTGGCGGACCCGGGCGGGCTGGTGCCTGGAGGCGATCAGGCCGCCCCCAGGACCTATGCCGCCTACATGGCGGCCCGCAGCGTGGTGCTGCTCGGCGGAATGGTCTGGTTGCTGGCCCGACACGCGTGGCGTTCCCTCGGGTTGCTCCTCGCATTGAACGGCGCGGTCCAGATCGGCGATGCGGCGATCGGCGCTGCGCACCATCAGGTCCCTCAGACGATCGGCCCTCTGGTGTTCGCCGCCGCCCTGCTGACAGCCGCCCGGCTGCTCACCGGCCGCAATCCGACCCCGGGACGGATCCGACCGACCTCACGGTGAGACCGGCCACCGAAGCGATGGCCATCCGCTTGAAGGCCTTGGAAAACCACGGAAGGTCCGGGTCACCGGGGCCGGGAGCCCTTCCCTTTACGGCGGGCCGGCACGGCGCGGCGGCCGGAGCCGGTTTTCGCGGGTTTCTGGGCCTGCCGTTGTGCCGGTTTCTCCGCAGGGGCGGCAGGGGTACGGCCCCGCGAGCTGTTCGCTGTCCGGCCGCGGACGATACCGATGAAGTCTTCCACCAGGTCGGTGGTCGCGTCCGTGGGCCAGGCCAGCGCGACCTGGGACTGCGGCGCTTCCAGCACCGGCCGGTAAGTGAGATCCCTGCGGTGATAGAGGCGTGCCAGCGACTGCGGAACCAGGAGCAGCCCGGCGCCGGCCGCTACCAGCTCGATCGCTTCCGCGGTTGTGGCCGGGCGGGTGAACGCGGGCTGCCCGGGGCGGACCGTCCACTCGATGGTGTCGTCCAGAGGATGGAGCACCTCGTCGTCGGCCAGGTCGGCGATGGCGACCTCGTCGGCGGCGGCCACCGCGTGGTCCTTGGGCACCACGACCACCGTGGTCTCCACGTAGAGCGGAATCACGCTGAGCCCGTCCCGGTCGACCGGCAGCCTGACGAACCCGGCGTCGGCGCCACCGTCCCGAAGGAGACCCACCACCTCGGCCGCGGGAACAGTGGCCAGGGTGATCGGCACGTCGGGCAGCCTCTCGGACCAGATGTTGACCCATTTCGCGGGTGTCACCCCGGGCACGTACGCCAGCCGGAACGCCTTGGTCTCCCCATCAGTCACTTCCTCAGGGTATCGATGTCATGGAAACCCGTTCCGACTGACTACTCTTGACGTCATGACCTCGCCCAAATCGAAGAGCATCCAGACGATGAAGCCCGAGACCGCGGCCAAGAAGCTGGGTGTCCTCCTCTCGGCCACTCCCGCCGAGTTCCAGGCGGGCGTCGTCTCCAGGGACGAGCTGAACGAGTTGCAGGCGACGCCACCCGCCTGGCTCACTGACCTGCGCCGCAACGGCCCGCACCCCAGGCAGGTCGTCGCCGCGAAGCTCGGGATCTCCAATTCCGGCCTGATCAGGGCCGGGATCACCGAACCGCTCACCACCGCTGAGATCGATGCGCTGAAGGCGGAGAACCCGGCGTGGCTGGAACACGAGCGGTCCGTCCAGGCCGAGACCCGCAAGGAAGCACTCCGGCTCAAGCAACGGCAAGACGGCTGAGGTCCTGAGGCTGGGGTGATGCGGTTCGCGCCGGGCCAGGCGCGGCCCACTGGCGACGACCCCCACCACATGGGGTCAACAGCGACGCGGGGGTACGCAGCCGATCAAGGTTGAGCACCCGATAAGGACGCCGTGCCGATCCGTACCTTGGACTCGACGACGGACGTCTTCCGGTGGGATGCGGCAAGTGTCAGAGTATTGCTGTGGCTGAGCAACCCGATGACACGCGAAGGCTTCGCCCGACATGGCCGATCTGGGTCAACCTGCTCTTCATCGTCTTCGGCCTGTTCGTCCTCGTGACCCAGACCTTGGGGCTGCTCGCGGGCGGGCCCTGGGACCTGTTCGGCTGGAACCTGGGGTCATGGTCGTGGCTGGGGCGGCTCGTGGTGATCTTCGGCTGGGTCCTGCTCGTTCACCTGCATGTTCGAGATCTGCTGCGGAAGCGCAAGAAGAGCGGGGTGGACGTCACGGGCGGATCCTCACCTCGCCGGTGAAGGTACGGCCAACGGTCAGGTGACCGGCGACGGAACCGGTGCAGCCGGCCACCGCCTTCGCGATGGCGGCGCCGTCCACCTGGAGTTCGCCGTGCGGGAGTGCCGTCGCGGCGAGCCTTTGCGAAGGCCTCGATCGGCTGAGGAGTGTCATGCCGAGCGGCCGATCGTGTCGGCGCGGACGACATGCGCGAACGGCAGGCCCCGCGTGTACCGTTCCAGCTCGTCGAGTGCCGAGTGGGCCAGGCGGCGCAGCTCGCCGCCCACCGAGCCGGCGACGTGCGGGGTGAGCAGGACGTTCGGCAGGTCGTAGAGTGGCGAGTCCGCCGGGAGGATCTCGGGCTCGGTGACGTCGAGCACGGCGTCGATCCGGCCCGAGGCCAGTTCCTTGGTGAGCGCCTCCATGTCCACCAGCGAGCCGCGCGCGGTGTTGATGAGCGTGGCGCCGTCGGAGAGCAGTCCCAGGCGCCGCGCGTCCAGCAGGTGCCGGGTCTCCGGCAGCGCCGGGGCGTGCACGGAGACGACGTCGGAGGCGGCCAGCAGCTCGTCGAGGCCGACCGGCCGGGCGCCGAGCGCGGCCGCCCCGGTCCCGTCGAGGTACGGGTCGTTGATCAGGAGCTCGAGGTCGAACGGGCGGAGCAGGTCGAGCACCCGGCGGCCGATGTGAGAGGCCCCGATGATCCCGACGGTCCTGCGGTAGTTGCCCAGCGAGGGGAAGTGCGCCGCCCAGTCGAGGGCCCGGCGCTGCGTGCGGTAGAGGTCGCGGATGCCGAGGACGCGTTTGCCGGCGAACAGGATCGCGGCGACGGTGTACTCGGCCACGGGGAGCGCGTTGGTGGCGGCGCCCGACGAGACGGCTATGCCGCGTTCCCAGCAGGCGTCGGTGATCAGGCTCTTGACCGTGCCCGCCACGTGGACGACGGCCCGCAGCCCGGGTGCCCGCCGCAGTACGGAAGCGTCGACGGGCGGGCAGCCCCAGCAGGTGACGAGGACCTCGGCCGCGGCCAGCTCCGGCACGTCCGCGAAGTCGCCGACGACCAGGCCGGGGTCGACGTCCACCAGCCGGGTGAGCCGGTCGAGCTCGTCCGGCCCGAACAGGTCGTCCTTGAATCGCGGCTCCATGGCGAGCAGCGCGCGGGGAAGGGTCACTTGACGGCTCCAGCGGTCATGCCCGCTCTCCAGTACCGCTGCAGCACCACGAAGGCGATGACCAGCGGCACGACCGCCACCAGCGAACCGGTGATGGCGAGCAGGTAGTCCTCCGGATGGCCCTGGTTCAGCGACGTGGTCTGCCAGGTGTACAGACCCAGGTTGAGCGGGTAAAGGTGTTGGTCGGTCAGCATCACGAGCGGCAGGAAGAAGCTGTTCCAGATGCCGGTGAACTGGAAGAGGAAGATGGTGACGAAGGCCGTGCGGAGCATCGGGAAGCCGATGCTGAGGAAGGTCCGCAGGTCACCGGCGCCGTCGACGCGGGTCGCCTCGATCACCTCGTCGGGCACGTACGCGGCGCTGAACACCCGGGCGAGGTAGACCCCGAAGGGGAAGACCAGGCTCGGGAGGAAGACGCCCCAGAAGGTGTTCACGATGCCGGTCTTGGACGCCAGCAGGTAGATCGGCAGGGCCATCGCGCTGGCCGGTACGAGCACGCCGAGGAGGATCAGCCCGAAGATCTTCTCCTTGAACGGGAACGAGAGCTTGTCGAAGGCGTACCCCGCCGCCACGCACAGGGTCGTGGCGATGAGGGCGCCGCCCACGGCGTAGAGGGCGGTGTTGCCGAGCCACCGCAGGTAGATGCCGTCACCCGCGCTGAACAGGTGCGCCAGGTTGGCACCGAGGTCGAAGGTCCGCCCGAAGGCGAAGCCGCTGGTGCCGAACAGGTCACGCATGTTCTTCGTGGCCGCCATGAGCAGCCACAGCAGCGGCATCACCGTGTAGAGCACGGCGATGACGAGGACGCCGTTGACGGCGGCACGCGAGAGCAGGCGCGGCATCGGGCGGGAGCCGGGCTTCCTGCGCCTCCTTGAGGCGGGAACCGGCGGTGCGGGCGTCGCGGTCAACGTCATGGCTGCACCCTCCGCGCCGAGAACCGGGTCACGATGAAGGACAGGACCCCGCCGAGCAGGGCGATCAGGATCGAGGCGGAGGCGGCCAGGCCGTAGTCGTGGTTGTCGAAGGCCGCGCGCATCGCGTACATGTTCGGACTCCAGGCGCTGCCGATCTCGGTCGACGCCCGGTAGATCACCTTCGGCTCGGTGAAGAGCTGCAGGGCGCCGATGACGGTGAAGAGCACGTTGAGCGCGATCGCCGGGCGGATGAGCGGGACCTTGATCCGCAGCGCGATCCGCAGCCCGCTCGCCCCGTCGACCGTCCCCGCCTCCAGGACGTCCCTCGGGACGGCCTGCAGGGCGGCGTAGAGGATGACCATGTTGTACCCGACCCACTCCCAGGTGGAGATGTTGACCACCGAGAGCAGGGCGTGGTCGGCCGACAGGAAGCTCCACTTCACGCCGGCCGACTCGAGCACGTCGATCACCGGGCTGAGCCCGGGCGTGTACAGGTACACCCAGATGATCGCGGCGATGAGCCCCGGTACGGCGTGCGGCAGGAAGAGACCGAGCTGGAAGAAGCGTTTCGCCCGGACCATGGCCGAGTCGAGGAGCAGGGCGAGCAGGAGCGCGCCCCCGATCATCACCGGGATGTAGAGCAGGACGTAGGTCGCGATGACCAGGAAACTGTCCCGGAACGCCGCGTCGCCGAGCGCCCGGGCGTAGTTGCCGAGGCCGACGAAGAACGTCTCGACGCCGCCGAAGCCGAGGCCGGAGCTGCGCTCGGTGAACAGGCTGAGCCACCCCGCGTACACCAGCGGCGCGACGGAGAAGGCGAGGAACAGCAGGAGGAACGGGCCGACGAGCAGGGCGGCGGTGCGCCCCTGCCCGCGGGCCGGACGGGTCGCCACGGCATCTCCTTGAAGGGGGGAAGTGGGCACTACTGGGCGACGCTCAGGCCGCGGTTCTTGAAGTCCGCCACGGTGGCCTGCTGGGCGCTCGTGAGCACGTCGGCCAGCTTCACCTCGCCGCCGGCGACCTTGCCGAGCGAGTCGGAGATCGCCGTCCCGGTCACGCCGGCGCTCGGCCCCCACGTCCAGCCGGCCGGGATCGACTCGTACGCCTTGGAGACGACGGAGAAGATGTCCTGGCCACCGTAGAAGTCGGTCTTGAAGGCACTGGTGGCCGGCAGCAGGGCCGGCGCGGCCGGGAGCATGCTGCTGGTGCCGCTGGACAGCCAGGCCTTCATGCCCTCGGGATCCGTGGTGATCCACTTGATGAACTCGAGAGCCTGCTCAGGGTGCTTGGCGCCCTTGGGGACGGTGAAGGCCGAGCCGCCCAGCATCGCGGAGGCCGGCCGGCCGTCCCAGCTCGGCACCGCCGCGATGGCCCACTTGCCCTTCTGGTCGGGAACGGTGGACTGGAGGGCCCCCGCGCACCAGTTCGCGCAGATGTAGGAGACGACCTGGCCCTTCTGCACCGCCTGGAAGAAGGCGTCGTCGCTCGTCGAGTTGTACGTGCCGACCAGCCCCTTCAGGACCAGGTCGTTCCAGTACGCGGCCATCTTCTTGGACGGCTCGTCGTCGATGGAGACCTTCCACGACTGGCCCTCGGTGCCGTACCACCGGCCACCGGCCTGCCAGGAGAGCGCGGCCAGCACGCCGGCGTCGGCGGTCGCGAAGATCCCGCCGCGCGCCTTCGCGTCGGCCTTCTTCACGTCCGCGAGCAGCTTCGCGTAGTCGTCCCAGCTCTTCGGCAGCTCCAGCTTGTGCTTGTCGTAGAAGTCCTTGCGGTAGAAGAACATCAGCGGGGCGACGTCGCGAGGGATGCCCCAGGTCTTGCCTCCGAGGTTCACCAGTTGCTGGACCTGGGCGGGGAAGGTCTTGGCGACCACCGGGCCCGCAGTCTCGGTGAGGTCCTCCAGCTCGCCCTGGCTGACCACGTCGGGCAGCTGGTTGTACTCGACGATGGCCACGTCGGGGACGTTGCCGGCCTTCACCGAGCTGGCGAGCTTGGTGTAGTAGTCGCCGCCGCTCGGCACGTTCTCCCACTTGACCTGGAAGTCCTTGTGGGTCTTGTTGAAGGCGGCGGTGACGACGTCGGATGCCTTCACGAAGGAGCGGAAGGTGATGACGTCCGCCCCCGGCTTCGCGTCGGAGGCACCCGGATCCGTGCCCCCGCAGGCGGCCAGTGCCGACAGCGAGACGGCAGCGCCCGCGAGCAGGGCCGTGATCCGCAGGCATCGAGGCTTCATGTGCACCGTCCAGGGAGGGAAGTGAAGATTGGTGCAATCATTTTGTTTCGAATGAAGCCTGTCAATGCATGTCGAAGGAGCGATCAATTACGATCGCGTCACAAGCATGAAAACCGAAAGAAAACGAAAGCTCTAAGAGCGTGTCGCGCCGCACGACGCCCGGATCCGCAGGCTCGGCCGCAGCAGCAGGCCGCACAGTGGCCTGCCCGGATCGTCCAGCCGATCGACGAGCATCCGCACGGCCGCGGCCCCCACCTCCTCCTTGGGCGGCGACACGGCGGTCAGGGGGATGTCGGCGAGGGAGGCGACCTCGTCGTCGTAGGTCACGATCGCCAGATCCGCAGGTATCGAGACGCCGCGGCCGCGAAGCTGCCTGACCAGGGAGAGGGCGTCCATGTCGTTGTGCACGAGCGCGGCGCGCACGCCCTCCTCCCTGAAGGCGTCCAGGAAGTCGTCGACGTGCTCGTCCATCCCCGCCGGAGCGCCCACGGCGGCCCGCGGGAACATGCGCACGGGCCCCTCCCGCAGGCCGAGAGAGCGCTGGGCGAGCTCGTGTCCCTCGCGGATCCACGGGGTGGTCCTGCTCTCGCAGGCGAGCAGCGCCACCCGCTCGTGTCCCAGCCGGGCGAGATGACACGTGGCCAGATAGGCGCCGTACGCGTGATCGGTCGCCACCTGCTCCACCGCCGGCATCGACCAGCTCGCCTTCCGCTCGACCAGCACCGCGGGCAGGTCGAGCTCGTTCACCCACTGCTCCGTGGCGAGCGAGAGCGTGGGGTTCTCGCTCGGCGTCAGCAGCAGGCCGTCCACGCCGGACGACAGCAGCTGCGCCACCTGGCGACGGTCCTCCTTCAGGTCGTAGCGGGAGACCGCGAGGCTGATCCGCACGCCGAGCTCACGCGCGGCCGCCTGCGCGCCCCTGATCACCGCCGGGAAGTAGTACGCGGTCTGCGGCACGAGCATGCCGAGCACGTACGGCTCGCGCTCCCTTTTCCGCTCGCCCGCGGCCGGCTCCTCGCCCTCCCGCGCCGGCGCCTCCGGAACCGACACGGCCCCGCCGTGCACCCGGACGAGCAGCCCGCGCCCGGCCAGCTCCCGCACGTCGTGCCGGATGGTCACGGCCGAGACGCCGAGCCTGGCGGCCAGATCGGCGACCTTGACCGAGCCCTTGCGGCCCAGCTCCTGCAAGATCGCCCCGTGTCGCTCCTCGGCCAGCACGTGGGGGCTCCTTCCGGCTCCGCGCGATTTCCTGCGTCATCGTACCGCTGACATTTGCTTTCGAAACCAAACGATTCCGTTTCCACGGTGTATCGCGCCAGGACAGCACGCCGTCACCTGTCCCGAGGTGGGGCACGTGACGGTGACGCTCAGGCGGCCGTCCAGCCGAGCAGCCGCTCCAGCGGCCAGGTGTTGACGACGCGGTCGGCCTCGATGCCGCACCGCGCGGCCCGTTCGCAGCCGTGGTGCTGCCAGTCGAGCTGCCCGGGCGCGTGGGCGTCGGAGTCGATCGCGAACACGCACCCCATCTCGTACGCCAGCCGCATCAACCTCTTGGGCGGGTCCAGCCGGTCCGGCCGGGAGTTGACCTCCACCGCGACCCCGAACTGCCGGCAGGCCTCGAAGACCAGCTCGGCGTCGAACGACGACTCCGGGCGGCGCTCGCCGCGCCTGCCGCCAGCCTTCACCACCCGCCCCGTGCAGTGGCCGAGCACGTCCACCAGGGGGTTGGCGATGGCGGTGACCATGCGGCGGGTCATCTCGTCGCCGTCCATGCGCAGCTTGGAGTGCACGCTGGCCACCACCACGTCCAGCCGCTCCAGCAGGTCGGGGGACTGGTCGAGGGAGCCGTCCGTGTTGATGTCCACCTCGATGCCGGTCAGGATCCGGAACGGGGCCAGCCGCTCGTTCAGCTCGGCCACCACGTCGAGCTGGCGTTCCAGGCGCTCGGCCGAGAGGCCCTTGGCCACGGTCAGGCGGGGCGAGTGGTCGGTCAGCGCCAGGTAGTCGTGGCCGAGCCCGCGGGCCGCCTCGGCCATCTCCTCGATCGGCGAGCCGCCGTCCGACCAGTCGGAGTGGCTGTGCAGGTCGCCTTTCAAGGCGCTGCGCAGCGCCTGCGTCTCCTCGTCGAGCTGCACGCCGTCGGTCGCCCGCAACCGCCGCAAATATGTAGGAACCTGCCCATCGAGGCTTTCGTTAACCACAAGGGCGGTGACCTTCCCGATGCCGGGCAGGTCGCCGAGACCGCCGGTGCGGGCCAGCCGCACGAGCTCGTCCCTGGGCAGGTCGGTGACGACCTGGGCGGCGCGACGGAAGGCACGTACGCGGTACGTGGGCTCTCCGGCGCGCTCCAGCAGGAAGGCGATCTCGCGCAGGGCCTCAACCGGTTCCATGTGAGCGAACATACCTCGGGGCCACGACGACAGGATTGAACGGGGACGAGGGCCGCCGATAGGCTGAGCGGCCCATGAAAGCAGGATCTTGATGGCACAACCTCCGCAAACCCATCCCACGCCGCCACCGCCCGCGCGCAAGGCGTCCAAGGCCATCCCGCTGACCATTCTCGGTGTTCTGTCCATCATGCTGGTCGGGTACTGCGCGGCCACCCAGGATGACGACGACGTCACCGCGGACTGCGTCATCCAGCTGGACGACGGCACGTACGAGGTCGTCGACGACGACTACTGCGACGATGACGACAACGGCTCGTACCACTACTACGGCGGTTCGCGCGGGGCGTACATGTGGTACTACGGGGGCACCAGGTCGGGCAACAAGGTGCGCGGCGGCACCACGTACCGGCCCTCTGACGTGAACATCTCCACCCGCAACGGGAAAGAGATCCAACGGGGCGGCTTCGGCAACCACTGGGGCGGCGGGAGCTGACCGGTGCGTCGTGAGCATGGCACTCCCAGGGACGGCTGGGAGAAGACGATCGAGGGCCAGGGCCTGGCCTACCACCGGGCGGCGCACCCGTCGGGGCTGAGCAGACCGTACTGGGACGAGTCCATCCATTACGTGTTCTCCATGGACGAGGTCGAGGCGCTGGAGGAGCAGGTCGAGGAGCTCCACGAGATGTGCCTGCGCGCCGTCGAGCACGTGGTCTCGGCCCGGCGCTTCGCCGACTTCGCGATCCCCGAGTGGGCGTGGGACGAGGTGGCGCGCTCATGGGAGCGCCGCGACGCCCACCTGTACGCCCGCTTCGACCTGCGCTACGACGGCACCGGCCCGGCGAGGCTGCTGGAGTACAACGCGGACACGCCGACCTCGCTCGTGGAGTCGTCGGTCGTGCAGTGGTTCTGGCTGCAGGACGTCCACCCGGGCGCCGACCAGTGGAACTCCGTGCACGAACGGCTCATCGAGCGCTGGCGCGAGATGCGGCTGCCGCCCGGGCCCACCCACTTCGCGTTCACGAACATGGACGAGACGGGCGAGGAGGCCATGACCGTGGCCTACCTGCAGGAGACCGCCGAGCAGGCGGGCCTGCAGACCGTCGCCGTCGCCATGGAGGACATCGGCTGGGACTCCCTCAACCGCCGCTTCGTGGACGTCGAGAACCGCGTGATCCGCTCGGCGTTCAAGCTCTACCCGTGGGAGTGGATGCTGGCCGACGACTTCGGGCGGCACGCCGTACGGCACTCCACCTGGATCGAGCCGCTGTGGAAGACGCTGCTGTCCAACAAGGCGCTGCTGGCGATCCTGTGGGAGCTCAACCCCGGCCACCCCAACCTGCTGCCCGCCTACCTCGACGGCCCGCGCGACCTGACCTCCTACATCGCCAAGCCGCTGCTGGGCAGGGAGGGCGCCTCCATGCGCATCGTCACCCCCGAGGGCACCCAGGAGACACCGGGCGTCTACGGCCAGGAGGGGTACGTCTTCCAGGGCTTCGAGGCGCTGCCCCAGTTCGAGGGGCAGCGGCCGGTGCTCGGCGCCTGGGTGGTCGCCGACGAGGCCGCCGGGCTGGGTATCAGGGAGACGACCGGCCTGATCACCGATGACACCTCCTCGTTCGTCCCCCACCGCATCGCCTGACTCCCCACTGCATCCCCCGATAGGAATCAACGTGACTCTTCTCGAGACCCTCGCCCGCGGCTCGGGCGCCATCGCCGCGTACGCCGCCGTCGGCGTAATCCTGATGATCATCGGCTTCTACGTGATCGACTGGGCCACCCCCGGCAAGCTGAGCGAGATCATCCGTACCCAGCGCAACCCGAACGCCACGCTGCTCGCCACCTCCGCCCTGGCCGCCGTCGGCCTGATCGTGGCCGCCTCCATCTGGTCCTCCGGCGGCCGGCTGGCCGAGGGGCTGGCGGGCACGGCGGTGTTCGGCCTGGTCGGCATCGTGGTGCAGACCGTGGCGATGCTGCTGTTCGACCGGATCGTCGGCATCTCCGTACGCGACCTCGTGAAGGAGCCCGAGCTGCAGCCGGGCGCGCGGCTGCTCGCGGTCACGCACGTCGCGATCGGCCTCATCACGGCCGTCGCGGTCATCTGACGCCCGGCGCCCGGTCCCAGGAGGACGACCGTCGCGGTCATCCGAACGGAGCTGGCACTCTAGGAGACGTGACAGACCGGACCCGCGAGGACACCACGCGCAGGCTCGAGCGGGCCATGGGCTCGCTCGGCACGGCGGCGATGGCGCGCATGGAGGACCAGCTGTTGTGGTTCCGCGCGCTCAGCGCCGAAGACCGGTCGTGGGTGGGGCTCGTGGCCCAGGCCGGCATCGCGGCGTTCGTCGAGTGGTTCTCGATCGCCGGCGAGGATCCCCCCACTCCCAGCATCGAGTTCTTCGGCACGGCTCCGCGCGAGCTCAAGCGGTCCATCTCGCTGCAGCAGACCGTCGACATCGTCAGGGTCGTGGTCGAGGTGGTCGAGGCGCAGGCCCACGAGCTGGCCGCGCCCGGCGGCGAGGACCAGCTCCAGCAGGCCATGCTCCGCTACACCCGCGACGTCGCCTTCGCCGCCGCCCACGTCTACGCCCGCGAGGCCGAGGCCCGGGGCTCGTGGGACGCCCGGCTCGAGGCCCTCATCGTGGACGCCCTCGTCCGCGGCGAGGTCGACGACGGCCTGCACTCCTGGGCGGCCGCGCTCGGCTGGACCTCCTCCCCCGTGGTCGTCATCGCCGGCCACGCCCCCGTCGACGACCCCCGCGCGGTCATCGACGGGCTGCGGGAGAAGGGCCGCCGCATCGGCATGGACCTGCTGGCCGGCGTGCAGGCCGACCGGCTGATCGTCATCGTGGGCGGCGCCGAGAGCGTCAACGACGCGGCCAAGCAGGTCGTGCACCGCTTCGGGATGGGCCCCATCGTCATCGGCCCCGAGGTCCCCGACCTGCACGCCGCGGCCAGGTCCGCCAGAGCGGCGCTGGCCGGGCTGAAGGCGTCCTCCGGCTGGCCCGACGCGCCCCGGCCGGTGCACGCCGAGGACCTGCTGGCCGAGCGGGCGCTCGACGGCGACGACGACGCCAGGCAGCAGCTCATCGAGAACGTCTACCTGCCGCTCGCCGGCACGCCCCTGCTCGACACCCTCGCCACGTACCTGGAGCAGGGCACCTCGCTGGAGGCGACGGCGCGGCTGCTGTTCGTCCACCCCAACACCGTCCGCTACCGCCTGAAGAAGATCACGGAGCTGACCGGCTACCAGCCCACGGAGGGCAGGTCCGCCTTCACGCTCCAGGTCGGCCTGATCCTCGGCCGGTTGGCGGAGAGCGCCGAAATGTGGCGCGCCCTAACGTAATGTCGCCGAAATCCCCACTGTAGGCTTCCTACAAAACCCCCCGGACGAAGTTCGTGCGGATCATTATCCGCGTGTCGGAGTTCTACAGGGCAAGGTGGGTTTTGTGCTTGTACTCGTCGCTCCGGGCCAAGGTGCCCAAACGCCAGGCTTCCTTTCTCCCTGGCTCGAGCTCCCCGGTGTGGCCGACAGACTCGGCGCCTGGTCGGAGGTCGTCGGGCTCGATCTGATCGCCTACGGGACCACCGCCGACGCCGACGAGATCCGTGACACCGCCGTCGCCCAGCCGCTCCTCGTGGCCGCCGCGCTGGCCTCCGCCGAGGTGCTCGGCGCGACGCCGGACGTGCTCGCGGGCCACAGCGTGGGCGAGTTCGCCGCCGCCGCGCTGGCCGGGGTGCTCACCCCCGAGCAGGCGCTCACCCTGATCCGCGAGCGCGCCCAGGCCATGGCCAAGGCCGCCGCGGTCACCGAGACCGGCATGACCGCCGTGCTCGGCGGCGTCGAGGACGACGTGCTGGCCGCCCTCGAGAAGCACGGCCTGACCCCCGCCAACATCAACGGCGCCGGCCAGATCGTCGCGGGCGGCACGCTGGAGCAGCTGGCCGCGCTCAAGGACGACCCGCCGACCCGTGCCCGCCTCATCGCGCTGAAGGTCGCGGGCGCCTTCCACACCCGCCACATGGCCCCCGCCGTGGAGAGCCTGCGCGAGGCCGCCGCCAACGTGGCCCCCGCCGACCCCACCGTCACGCTCCTGTCCAACTCCGACGGCCAGGCGGTCGCCTCCGGCGCCGAGTTCGTGGAGCGGCTGGTCAGGCAGATCAGCAGCCCCGTCAGGTGGGGCGCCTGCATGGAGACCATGGCCGGGCTCGGCGTCACGAAGATGATCGAGCTGCTGCCCGGCGGCACGCTCACCGGCCTGGCCAAGCGCGGCCTGTCCGGCGTGCAGACGGTGGCGCTGAAGACCCCCGACGACCTCGACGCGGCCAGGGAGCTGACCAAGTGAAGATTCCCGACGTCGCCCCTGGCGGCAGGATCCTGGCCCTCGGCCACTACCAGCCGGCCAACGTCGTCACCAACGACGACCTGGCCAAGAACATCGACACCAACGACGAGTGGATCCAGTCCAGGGTCGGCATCAAGGAGCGCCGCGTCGCTCCCGACAGCGAGTCCCTCGAGGACATGGCCACCATCGCCGGCGGCAAGGCGCTGGCCGCGAGCGGCCTGTCGCCCGAAGAGGTCGACCTGGTCATCGTGGCCACCTGCACGCTCGAGACCCAGATCCCCAACGCCTCCGCCGTCGTGGCCCACCGGCTCGGCATCAAGGCGCCCGGCGCGTTCGACGTCAACGCCGCCTGCGCCGGGTTCTGCTACGCCCTCGGCACCGCGAGCGCCGCCGTACGCGCGGGCTCGGCCCGCCACGTGCTGGTCATCGGCGCGGAGAAGCTGTCGCAGTGGATCGACTGGACCGACAGGTCCACCGCCGTGATCTTCGCCGACGGCGCGGGCGCCGCTGTGGTGGGTCCCTCCGAGACCCCCGGCATCGGCCCCGTGGTGTGGGGCAGCTCCGGCGACAAGTCCGAGGCGATCGCCATCCAGGACCGCCAGAACTTCCTCCGTCAGGAGGGCCAGACGGTGTTCCGCTGGGCGACCACCGCGCTCCACCCGGTGGCGCTCGAGGCCTGCGAGCGCGCGGGCGTGGACCCGTCGGAGCTGACGGCGTTCGTGCCCCACCAGGCCAACCTGCGCATCATCGAGGCCATCGCCCGTAAGCTGGGCGCCGACAACGCCGTGATCGCCCGCGACATCGTCAACGCCGGCAACACCTCGGCCGCCTCGATCCCGCTGGCGCTCTCGCGCATGCTGGAGCGCGGCGAGGTCCGCTCCGGCGGTCTCGCGCTGCTGCTCGGCTTCGGCGCGGGGCTGACCTACGCCGGGCAAGTCATCGAGATCCCTTAGCCTCTCCCCGCACTACCATCCAGAGCTTGTACGGCACAGCCGTGCAGAACCCAGAAATCAAAAGGAGAACCAGCGACATGGCTGCCACCGAGCAGGACATTCTTGACGGCCTCGGCAAGATCATCAACGAGATCACCGGCATCCCGGCCTCGGACGTGACCCCCGAGAAGAGCTTCGTCGACGACCTCGACATCGACTCCCTGTCCATGGTCGAGATCGCCGTGGCCGCCCAGGACGAGTTCGGCGTCGAGATCCCCGACGACCAGCTCAAGAACCTGAAGACGGTCAAGGACGTCCTCAACTTCATCCAGGGCTGAGAAGTCATCATTCTGACTAGCAAGGAGCGCGAAACGTGAGTGCGAACCGGGTACGTGTCGTCGTCACCGGGCTTGGCGCGACGACGCCCGTCGGTGGAGACGTCACCTCGACCTGGACGGCGCTCCTCGCCGGTCAGTCGGGTGTCGAGACCCTCACCACGGACTGGATCGACTCCGTCCCCGTGAAGTTCGCGGGGACGGCCGCGGTCGATCCCACCGAGGTGCTGCCGCGGCCGGAGGCCCGCCGGCTCGACCGCAGCGAGCAGTTCGCGATGGTCGCCGCCCGGGAGGCCTGGCAGGACGCCGGCGCCCCCGAGGTCGCGCCGGAGCGGCTGGGCGTCGTGGTCTCCAGCGGCATCGGCGGCATCAGCACCACGCTGAGCGCGTACGACACCTGGCGTGAGCGCGGCTGGAACCGGCTGTCGCCGTTCACCGTGCCGATGCTCATGCCCAACGGCCCCGCCGCCTGGATCGGCCTCGACCTGGGTGCCCAGGCGGGGGTGCACGCCACTGTGTCGGCGTGCGCGTCCGGCGCCGAGGCGATCGGCCACGCGATGGACATGATCAGGGTGGGCCGCGCCGACGTGGTCGTGGCCGGCGGCACCGAGGCCGCCATCCACGGGCTCAACATGGCGGCCTTCGCCGCCGCGCGGGCCATGTCCACCCGCAACGACGACCCGCAGGGCGCGTCCAGGCCGTGGGACCGCGACCGCGACGGGTTCGTGCTCGGTGAGGGCGCCGGCATCGTGGTGCTGGAGTCCGAGGAGCACGCGAAGGCGCGCGGCGCGAAAATCTACGCCTACTGCGCCGGGGTCGGCTACTCCGCCGACGCCCACCACATCACGCAGCCCGAGCCCGAGGGCCGGGGCATCATCATGGCGATGACCCAGGCGCTCAACGACGCCGGCCTGACCGGCCTCGACATCAAGCACGTCAACGCACATGCCACCTCCACCCCTGCCGGCGACGTCGGCGAGGTGCAGGCCGTGGCCAAGGCCATCGGCACCCACCCGCTCGTGACCTCGACCAAGTCGATGACCGGTCACCTGCTCGGCGGGGCCGGCGGCATCGAGTCCGTCTTCACCATCAAGGCTCTGCAGGAGCGGATCGTCCCCGCGACCATCAACCTCGACGACCTCGACGACGGCATCGAGGTCGACCTGGTCTACGGGAAGAACCGCCCCCTGCCCGACGGAGACATCGCCGCGGTCAACAACTCGTTCGGATTCGGGGGCCACAACGTGGCCGTCGTGTTTAAGGGGGCATAAATGACCGTGCTGGACAACGGGATAGCGACCGACGGCACCGAACAGGAGCCTGCCGACCCCCGCGATCCAGCCGTCCGCCTGACCGCGCTGCTCGACGAGGGCTCGCTGCGGCTGATCAGCTCCGAAGACAAGAGCGGCGTGCTTGCCGCCATGGGCCGCGTCGAGGGTGTTCCCGTCGTCGCCTTCTGCAGTGACGCCCGCTTCCAGGGCGGCGCGATGGGCAGCGAGGGCTGCGAGCACATCGTGCACGCCTACGACGTGGCCGTCCGTGAACGGGTGCCGGTCATCGGGATCTGGCACTCCGGCGGTGCGCGACTCGCCGAAGGCGTCGAGTCGCTGCACGCCGTCGGGCGGGTCTTCGCCGCCATGACCAAGGCGTCCGGCGTGGTGCCGCAGATCTCCGTGGTCGTCGGCCCCGCCGCCGGCGGCGCCGCGTACGGTCCCGCGCTGACCGACATCGTCATCCTGGCCGAGTCCGGCCGCATCTTCGTCACGGGCCCCGACGTGGTCCGCAGCGTCACCGGCGAGAACGTCGACTCCGCGGCGCTGGGCGGCCCGGAGCCGCACAGCAAGCGCAGCGGCGTCGTGCACGTCGTCACCAAGACCGAGACCGACGCGTACGTCAAGGCGCGCCAGCTCGCCACGCTCCTCGGCCACCAGGGCCGGGTGCGCACGGGAGAAATCGAGGAAGTGGACTTCTCCACGCTGCTGCCCGACTCGGCGAGGCGCGCCTACGACGTCAAGCCGCTGGTCAACGGCCTGCTCGACGAGCCTGGCATCGAGCTGCACCCCAAGTGGGCACCGAACATCGTCACATCGCTCGGCCGCCTCGGTGGCCGGACGGTCGGTGTGATCGCCAACAACCCGCTGCGGCTCGGCGGCTGCCTCGACGCCACGTCCGCCGAGAAAGCCGCCCGCTTCGTACGCATGTGTGACGCTTTCGGAGTGCCGTTGGTTGTCCTCGTGGACGTTCCCGGCTACCTGCCCGGGGTCGGGCAGGAGCACGACGGGGTCGTGCGGCGGGGGGCCAAGCTGCTGCACGCCTTCGCCGAGGCCTCGGTGCCGCGGGTCACGCTGGTGACGCGGAAGGCGTACGGGGGCGCGTACATCGCGATGAACTCCCGCGCGCTGGGGGCCACCAAGGTGTTCGCCTGGCCTACCACCGAGGTGGCGGTCATGGGGCCGGTGGCGGCCGTACGCATCCTCAAGCGGCGCGAGCTGGCCGCCGCGCCGGAGGAGGAGCGGGCCGAGCTGGAGCAGCGGCTGGCCGCCGAGCACGAGAAGCTGGCCGGTGGGCTCGACCGGGCCCGTGAGCTGGGGGTCATCGACGAGGTGATCAAGCCTGCGGAGACGCGCGGCGCCATCGCCAAGCTCCTCGCCCAGGCCACGCCCGCCCGCGGCGCCCACGGCAACATCCCGCTGTAGCTCTTTGACGATCGGCCCCGCACCGAGCATCGGTGCGGGGCCGTTCGCGTGCTTCCCAAGAGGCCCCGCGCAGGCGTGGGTGCGGGGCCGTTCGCGTGCTTCCCAAGAGGCCCCGCACCGTGCTTTCCAAGAGGCCCCGCACCGGCGTGGGTGCGGGGCCTCTTGGGCGTGACGTTCGCCCGTGGCGTGGGCAGGGTCAGACGGCGGCGTGGAGCCAGCGGACGGGCGCACCGTCGCCCGCGTACCGGAACGGCTCCAGCTCCTCGTCCCAGGGCCGTCCGAGCATCTTGTCCAGCTCGTCCTCCAGCACGCACCGCCCCTGCGCGGCCATCATCATCGCCGCCCGGAGCCGTTCCTCGGGGATCATGATGTCGCCGGCCGCACCGATGACCGCGGTGAAGGCACCGAGCGTCGGCGTGTAGGCGTGGCGGGACCCGTCCACTCCCGGTGACGCATCCTCGGTGATCTCGAACCTGAGGCGCTGCCAGCCCATGAGCGAGGAGGCGATGGCCGCCGCGATGCCGGCGCGGCCATCCCACTCCGCCTGGGCCCGCACGACGTTGGGCGCGGCGGGTTGCGGAGTCCACGTCAGATCCACGGGCACGCCAAGGACACCCGCGACTGCCCATTCGATATGAGGGCACAGCGCGGGCTGAGCCGAGTGGACGTAAAGGACGCCACGAGCAGACACCGGACCTCCCGTTTCGGTACGAGGTGCGCCTTCCCCAACGGCCTCGCCCCGGGATGATCACAAGTGACTAGGGAGAGACTACCGTCGGTCGCTATCCGGCACCAGAGGGGGGCCATACCAACTTGGTGCGGGAGTGGCATGTGACAGTTGGACCAGCGGGGAAACATACCGCCTCATGGACATCCAACCTGTCGGCGCGTCGCTCATCCGGCCTGGCCAGGTGCTGACCGACCGCGCGGCGCTGTCGGCCGTCTCCCGCTGGACCCAGGCGGTCTCGGAGGCGGACGGCGTCTGCGTGATCCACCTGTCGCCCGGCGCCGACCCCTGCGAGATCACCGCCGAACTCCGCGAGCGGGGCCTGCGAGCGTCGCCGAACCACGTGTTCCGCGGCCAGCCCCTGTTCTTCGGTGGTCCCGCGTCCAGACCCTTTCCGACCCCGCCCATCGCCCACAAGCCAGGGCGGTCCCGCTCGGGCGTGGTCGTGGGGCTGCTCGACACCGGCATCGCCAAGCACCCGTGGTGGTCCGGCAGCGACTGGTACGGCGGGACCGCCCCCGAGAGCGCCGACGCTACGGAGGGCTCGCAGGCGGGGCACGGCACGTTCATCGCGGGCCTGCTGACCCGGCGGGCCCCGGGCGCGGAACTGAGCGTGCACCGGGTGCTCGACGGCGACGGCATCGGCGACGAGGCGACCGTCGTCCGCGCCCTCCACCGCCTGCGCGAGCGCCCTCCGCAGGTGCTCAACCTCTCCTTCGGCGGCCACACCTACGACGACCGCCCGCCACCGCTGCTGTCAGACGCCATCGCCGCGCTGCCCGACACGGTGACCGTGGCCTGCGCCGGCAACACGGGGTCCGACCGGCCGTTCTGGCCGGCGGCGCTGCCCTCCGTGGTGGGCGTGGCCGCCGTGGACGCCGCGGAGGAGCAGCGCGCCCCCTACTCCGGCTACGGCATCTGGGTGGACGCCTGCGCCCGCGGCGACTGGCTGACCAGCAGTTTCCTGGACGGCGGTGACTTCGCGGGATACGCGGCGTGGAGCGGCACGTCGTTCGCCACCGCCCTGGTGGCGGGGGCCGTCGCGGACGGGGCCAAGAGCGAGCCGGCCAAGGAGGTCGCCAGACGGCTCTTCGAATCTGAGCGGGCCCGGCAAATTCCGGATCTGGGAGTTCTGATCCCGGCGAGTCTGTAGAGTTTACGCTCAGTCCTCAGCCAATCACGGGGAGGCATGATCGCCTACTCGTGCCGGACGGAAGGAGGCCGCGATGCGCGATTCAGCGGAGCTGCTCGCAGCGGCGGCCGAGGGCGACCGGACGGCCTGGGACGAGCTGGAGGCCAGGTTCGGGCCGCGTATGTGGGCGGTGGCCCGTGCGTGCGGCCTGAGCCCCTCCGACGCGGCGGACGCGGTCCAGGGTTCCTGGTTGCGCCTGCTGCAGCACCTCCCGAGCATCAGGGATCCGGCCGGAGTGGGGGCCTGGCTGGTGACGACCGTGCGCCGCGAAGCCCTCCTGCTACTGCGTAAAGATCGTCCCGGGGTCTCCTCCTTCGAGGTCGTCGAAGACCCTGACCCGGAGTCCGCCGTCCTGGAGGCCGACGGCCGCCGCCTGCTCTGGAAGACGGTCTCCGACCTGCACGAGCCCTGCCGCTCACTCCTCCAGTTGGTCGCCGTCGACTTCGGCAACCAGCAGATGGCGTCACGGCTCGGACTGCCCGTGGGCAGCATCGGTCCGACCAAGGCCCGGTGCCTGGAAAAACTGCGCACTCTGATCTCAATACAGGAGACAGCGCAATGATCAACGACGAGTATTTCCTGGCAGCCCTCCGGTTGGCCTCCGGGAACGACCCGATCCCCGGCCAGGTGTCCGCCGCCGCGCGCGACGCCTACCGGCTCCGGGTCCCCGGGGCGGTGACGGCCGACCCCACCGACCGCGGCGCCGCCGGCGGTGTACGCGATGACGAAGGCTCCCATCTGGTGCGCTTCGTCGTGGCAGGCCTCACCTTCGACCTGGAGATAACGATCGGCGACGGGCTCATCGACGTGGCGGGACACGTCTTCCCGTACCCGGGGGAGGGCGCGCTCATCGATGTGCGCACTCCCCATCTGACGCTCACCCGGCGGATCGCCGGCTCCGGCGACTTCGCCGCCACCGGCCTGCCGCCGGGCTGGCTGAGCGTGGTCTGCCACCGCCCCGGCCACAACCCCGTTCAGACGCGATGGGTGCGCATCCGGCCCTGACGACGCGACCCTGATCCCCTTGCCGACCAGCCGAGAGAGCCGCGTCGCCTCTCTCGGCCGTTTCCGTTCCAAGGCAGCGAGTTTCCATCCCAAGGCACCCAATATGAGCGCAACACCAGAGCGACCCGACGACCGAGATCCACTCGTCGTGGCGGCCGAGGCCGCTGTCATGCGCTCCCTGGTCGATCCCGACCACGCCCTTCGCGCCGGCCGTACCGTGCTCTCCACCGCCCGCCGCGTCGGCGACCCCGAGGCCGAGGCCGTCGCGCACAGGGCCATCGCGCTGGCCTCCCGCGAGCTCGGCGACCTGCGCAGCGCCGAGCACCACCTCCGCGAGGCCATCGCCACCCCGGGCGCCCCGCCGGAGCGGATCGCCCAGGCCCGGCTCTCCCTCGTCACCGTACGCACCGAGCTCGGCCACCCGCTCCAGGCCCTGCGGGTGGCCGCCCTGGCCTGGGCCCACCTCTCGCCGCTCGACCGCGCCAAGCTCGACACCCAGCGCGCGGTCGCCCTGGCCCGTCTCGGCCGCCACCAGGAGGCCATCGCCGCCTGCGACCGCGCGCTGCGGGCCCTCGTGACCGCTCCCGGCACCATCGACGACCGCCGGTTCCTGGCGGGCGGGCTGCTCAACCGCGGTCTCGTCCACTCCTACCGCGGCGACTGGGACGCCGCCATGCGCGACCTGACCGCCTGCCTGGAGATCTCCCGGCACTCGGGGCTGCGGCACCTGGCCCGCCTGTCCGCCGCGAACCTGCCCTTCCTCGCGGTACGGCGGGGCGACATCGCGGGAGCGTTCAAGCTCTACCGCGAGGCCGAGGACACCCTGTTCGGCTTCCCCGAGCGGCTGGCCACGATGCGGGCGGACTTCGCCGGCGCCCTGCTGGCCGCCCATCTGCCGGGCGAGGCCAGAGCCATGCTGAGCCTGGCCGTACCCGATCTCGAGGTGTCGGGGGCGCACGTGGCGCTGGCCGAGGCCCGGCTGAAGCTGGCGCAGGTGGAGCTGCTGACCGGCGACCCGCGCCGGGCGCTGGAGGTGGCCGAGCAGGCCGCCGGCGAGCTGGCCGCGCAGGACCGGACGTCCTGGCTGCCGCTGGCCAGGGAGGTCGTCCTGCGGGCCCGGCTGACGCTCGAACCCGTCACGCCCGCCCTGGTCGCCGACCTGGTCGCGTGCGCGGACGAGCTGGAGGACGGCCTGGCGCACCTGGCGGGCGCCGCCGCGCTGCGGCTGGTGGCGGCCGAGGCGGCGCTGGCCGTGGACGACCACCCGACGGCCTCGGCGCAGCTGGCCCTCCTCACCGAGCACGCCGAACGTGAGGAGCCGTTCCCGCCGATCGGCACCCGGCTCACCCCGCTGGACTCCGAGCCCGCGCGGGAGGCGGAGATCCCGGTGCCGGTGCGCCAGCACGCGCTCGCCCTGGAGGCGTCGCTGCAGGAGGACGCCACGGGGGCCTTCCGGGCGGTCCGCGTCGGGCTGTCGGAGGTGAGCGAGCGGGTGGAGACGTTCGACGATCCCTCGCTGCGCGCGCACGCGGCCAGGGCCGGGGAGCGGCTAGCGGGGTTCGGGCTGGGGCTGGCGGTGCGGGGCGGGTCCGCCGGGGAGGTGTTCGAGTTCGCGGAGCGGTGGCGGGCGGTGGCCGCGCCCTCGCACGCGTGCTCGCTGGTGGATCCCGAACGGGTGCGGGCGGAGCTGGGGTGCGGGGCTCTGGTGGAGTTCGTGGCGGACGAGGACGCGCTGCTGGCCGTGCTCGTCACCGGGGAATGCGTGACGCTGCGGCGGGTGGGCGACGCTCGGCAGGTCAAGGAGGCGATCGTCCGGCTCCGTCACGCGCTGCGCCGTCAGTGCTCCGGGACGCCGCATCCTCGCTGCGACCTGGAGAGCGTCGAGGTGGCGGCGCTGGAGGTCGAAGGGCTGCTGCTGCGCCCGCTCCTCGCCGAGCTGGGAGACGGGCCGCTGGTGGTGGTGCCGGTGGACGCCCTGCACACGCTGCCGTGGGGCGCGCTGCCGTGCCTGCGCGAACGCCCGGTCAACGTGGTCGCCAGCGCGGCCGGCTGGGTGCGGGCCCGGGAGCTCGCCCGCGCCCGCCGCAGCGGCCCGCCGGCGGTGGTGGCGGCAGCCGGGCCCGCCCTGGCGCACGCGCACGCCGAGGTGCGGAACGTGCTCGCCTGCCACCCCGACGGGCGCGAGGCGCCGGGGCGCACCGGGCCGGTGCTGGAGGCCCTGGCGGCGGCCGACGTCCTGCACCTGGCCGCGCACGGGGTCTTCCACGCGCGCAGCCCGCTGGTGTCCGGGATCACGCTGGAGGACGGCTCGCTGATGGCCTATGACCTGCTGGACATCCCGCGGTCGCCGGGGCTGGTGGTGCTGTCGGCCTGCAATTCGGGGATGTCGCGCACGCCGGTGGAGGGGGCGCCGCTGGGCCTGCCCGGAACGTTCCTGGCCAAGGGGTCCGCGTGCGTGGTGGCCGGGCTGGTGCCGGTGCGGGACGAGGGGGCCATGGCGCTCATGAGCATGTTCCACGAACTGCTGGTGGCGGGCCGGCCTCCGGACGCTGCCCTGGCCTCCGCCGCCGCCAAGACCGGCGAGACCGGCTTCGTCTGCTTCGGCGCGGGCGACCATCCGTTGTATTAGCGGTACGGGGCCACAGAGCTGATCAGCCCGGCTCCCACTCCGACGCAGGGCCAGGGCTGCGGGGCCCCGCAGCCGGAGGCCGGCCGTTGGCGGTGAGGTCAGCCGGTGGCGACCGGCCGGGAGGGGTCGGCCACCCAGTTGGACCAGGAGCCGACGTACAGGGCGGCGGGCAGGCCGGCCACCTCCAGGGCCAGCACCTCGTGCGCGGCCGTCACCCCGGAGCCGCAGTAGGCCCCCGCCTGAACCCCCTCCCGGACCCCGAGCCCGGTGAAGCGGTCCCGGAGGGCGGCGGGCGCGAGGAAGCGGCCGTCGGGCCCGACGTTCTCCGTCGTGGGCGCGTTGACGGCCCCGGGAACGTGCCCGGCCACGGGATCGATCGGCTCCACCTCGCCCCGGTAGCGTTCGGCGGCTCGGGCGTCGAGCAGCACTCCCTGGGTGGCCAGCGCCCCCGCCTCGTCGGCCGTCAGCGCCGGCATCCCGCCGGGCCGCGCGGTGAAGTCGCCGGACGCCGCGAGGTCGGGTGAGTCCTTCGTGGTGGGCAGCCCGGCCTCGGTCCACGCGGGCAGCCCGCCGTCGAGGACGCGGACGTCCTGGTGACCGAAGTAGCGCAGCGCCCACCAGGCCCTGGCCGCGACCGTGGATCCGGCGTCGTCGTAGACCACCACGGGGCGCCCGTCCGACACGCCGAGCCGCCGCATCGCGCTCTGGAACGCGCCCGCCTCGGGCAGCGGATGCCGCCCGCCCGCGCCGGGCGGGGCCGCGAGATCCTGGTCGAGGTCGCAGTAGACGGCGCCGGGGATGTGCCCCTCGCGGTAGAACTCCACCCCGGGCGGCCCGCCGAGCCGCCAGCGGACGTCGAGCACCGTCACGTCATCGAGCGCGGCGAGCTCGGCCGGTGTGATCAGCGGGCTGGTCAAGGCGTACCCCCAGAGAATTCGTCGCCGGAACTCGTCACAGTATCTCCGGCCAGGTCACGTGCGGGCCTGCAGGAGCGGCACGTGCTGCTCGGCCGCCGTCATCGAGCCGTGGTAGCCGGTGAACAGGGCCTCGATCCTGTGATGGGTAGGCGCGATGATCGCCAGGTCGGCGTACGGCACGGCCACGACGTCGCCGATGCGCCCCAGCCACGCGTCCCGCACCCGGGGGCCGAACCAGCCCGACTCCACCGCCTCCCGCCTGGAGACCACCCAGGCCTTCCCGCGCAGGGTCTCGCGCCACGCCTCCAGCACGTCCCGCGCGGCTCCGGGCTCGGCGTAGACGTGCCTGGCCCTGGCCTCGCCGCCGAGCAGCGCCACGCCCGCCGTGAGCTCGGGGACGCTCTCGGCGTCGATCTTCTCGGTGGCGTTGACCATGCCGTGGTCGGCGGTCACGTAGAGGGCGGATCCAGGAGGCAGGCCCTCAGCGAGCCGCTGGGCCATGTCGTCGACGACGGCGAGCTGCCGCAGCCACTCCTCGCTGCCCCAGCCCGTCATGTGCCCGGCGGCGTCCAGATCGCCGTAATAGACGGTGACGTGCGCCGCCCCTTGGCGCATGGACTCGTGCACGCGGGCCACGCGGTCGTCCACGGTGTCGGCGGCCACGTAACGGACGCCCCGGTAGACGGCCTGCGTCAGGCCGGTGCCCTCGAACTCGGCGGGGGCGACGTAGACGGCGTCGAGCCCGGCCCGGGTGGCGCGCTGGTAGACGGTCGGGGCGGGCTGCCAGAGCTCGGGATCCATGGTGAGGCCGTCGGGGAGGGTCCACCGCAGGCAGTTGAACAGGTGGCCGGTGCCGGGGACGGCCAGCGTCAGGCCGAGCATGCCGTGCTCGCCCGGGGTCAGGCCGGTGCCCAGGGAGCAGAGGCTGGTGACGGTCGTGGCCGGGAATCCGGCGGTGAGCGTCCGGCCCGCCAGGCCGGACAGGAACGGGGCGGCCTCGGCGTGCGCCCTCAGCAACTCGGCGCCCAGGCCGTCGACCAGGAACAGGCACACGCGATCGGCCGGCTCCAGGACGAGCGGCCCTCCGCCTGCCGCGCCGGGCAGACTCGCCGCGTCCGAGGCGCCCGCCGCACCGGGCGGACTCGCCGTGTCCGGCTCGGGTGCGCGCACGCCCAGCGCCGCCAGCAACGCGTCGGGCAGGTCCGCGAGTGACCCGCCGCCGTACCCCGGCACCAGCATGTCGTTCATCCTATGCCTTGGCGGATCTCCCGCTCAGGAAGCGCGGGCGGTGGCCTCGGAGAGGGCCTTGGCGAAGGCGAGGACGTGGGTGACCGCTTCCGGGCCGTCGGCCGCCTCGCTGACCCGGAGGGACAGGTCGTCGGCCGTGATCGCGCCCGTGTAGCCGTGGTCGGCCTCGCAGTTTTCGTCGCCGCAGGTGGCCGGCTCCAGGTCCACGTGGGAGATGGCGCCCCAGCCGATCGTGAGCGTCACCTCCGTGGGAGGCACGCCGGGAACGTAGGAGGCGGGGTCGGGCACCACGCGCGTGACGGCGACCGACTGGACACGGGTCAGGCGCACGGCCTCCGTGGTCGTGGAGGCGTGGGATGTCGAGACGCCCTCCACCGCGGGATGCTCGTCGGTGTGGCAGACCAGCAGCCGCGTCGCCGAGAGCACCAGCACCGTGACGTGCCTGCGCACCTCCATGGCGGGATCGAACGTGGCCTCGTGATGGACCACGAAGGCGGTCACTGCCTCCTTGCCCAGCGCGGATTCGACCGCATCGGTGACGAGGTCGGGATAGTAGCCGCTGCGCTCGATCGCTTCACGCAGGCCCGCGGCTGAGACTCGGGTTTCCCTCATGGGTCCATCCTGCCAGGGCGAGGCTGTGTGCTCACCCGCCGGATATAACGCTCTATAACGTCTTTTATCCAGGCATCAGGGGGCGCTTCGGTTCACCCCATTCGCTCCCGTCGGCCGCCCTTCGCTGAGAGCTGATCAGGACAGCCTCCGGGGGCCGCCGTCGAGGCGTGGGCCCGCCGGGGTGCGGAGGGTGGCGCGGGCGCCGAGGATGATGACCCCCGATTCGCCGACGAGCACCTGGTCCAGGTCGAGCCTGGCCACCTCCGGCAGGTCGTGGGCCAGGCGGCCGACGCGTACCAGGAGGTCTTCCAGGGCGTCCACGGCCACGGGCGGGTAGCCGTACTCGCCGAAGAGCAGCGGGGCCGCGCGGACGGAGCGCACGAGCGCGGCGGCGTCCTCGCGGGTCAGGGGGGCCAGGCGGAAGCCCTGGTCGAGGAGGAGGCGCGCGGTCACCTCGCCGAGCCCGAACGAGACGAAGGGGCCGAACGCGGGGTCCTCGACGACGCCCACGACGGTCGGGACGGCCGGCTGCGGCGCCATGCGCTGGACCGCCAGCTCCACGCGCTCGCCCAGCTGGTCGGCGAACTCGGCATAGGCGTGACGGACCATCTCGGGCCCGGTCAGGCCGAGACGCACGGTGCCCGCGCGCCGCGAGGCGCCGGGGTCGGCCACCTTGAGCACCACCGGCCACCCGAGCCGCTCGGCCGCCCGCACCGCCTCGTCCGGCGAGCGCACCACTTCGGCGGGCCAGACGGTGAGGCCGTAGCAGGACAGGAGCTCGGCGGCGTCCACCTCGACCGGCGGGCCCGGCTGCGCGAACGCCCCCTCTTCCGACGCGCCGGTCCGTGCCGGAACGGTCGCGGTGAGGGCCGTCCGGACGAGGGCCTTGGCGCGGACCGTGTCGATGCCGTCGAGCTCCGGCGGCGGCACCGCCGGGTGGGCGAACCACTTCGCGTAGCGGACCACATGGGCCAGCGCGCGCACGGCCTCCTCGGGCGCCGCGTACGAGGGGATCGAGCCGCGCGCGGGGGCCGTCCCGCACCCCGGCGGGCCCGTCTCGACGCGCAGGGCCTGGTGCATGCCCAGATGCCCCTGGAACGTCGCCAGCACCGGCTTGCCGGAGTCCTTCGAGACCCGCAGCAGCTCGGCCGCCACCGCGTCCGTGTCGCCGGGGATGGGCGGCATGTAGATCACGACGGCGGCGTCCACGTCGGGCGAGGCCAGCTCGCCGGCGAGGGCCGCGCCGAACTCCGAGGCCCCGGCGGCGGCGCCCAGGTTGACCGGCGAGCGGGGGTCGAGGCCGGCGGCGAGGCAGGCGTCGGCGGCCAGGAGGCCGAGCGCGTCGGAGTTGGTCACGAGCGCGACCCGGGGCCCGGCGGGCAACGGCTGGTAGGCCAGCAGCTGGCCCACGTCGAACAGCTGGATGAGGTCGTCGACCCTGATCAGCCCCGCCTGCTCGAACAGCGAGCTGATCGCCGAGTCGGGCAGCCGCAGCTCCTCCGCCGAGTGCCCGGAGGGGGTGCCGCCGCTCTTGACCACCACGACCGGCTTGCTGCGGGCGATGCGCCTGGCCAGGCGGGTGAACTTGCGCGGATTGCCCAGCGACTCCAGGTAGAGCAGGATCACCTCGGTCGAGTCGTCTTCCTCCCAGTACTGCAGCAGGTCGTTGCCGGACACGTCGGCCCGGTTGCCCGCGGAGACGAACGTCGAGATGCCCATGCCGCGCTGTGCCACCCGCTGGAGCAGCGCCGTGCCGAGCGCGCCGGACTGGCTGAAGAACCCCACCTTGCCCCGGCACGGCAGGGTGGCGGCGAGGGTCGCGTTGAGCTGGACGGCGGGGTCGGTGTTGGCGATGCCGAGGCAGTTGGGGCCCACGACGCGCAGCCCGTACGAACGCGCGAGGCGAGCCAGCTCGTCCTGCCTGGCCTTGCCCTCCGAACCCGTCTCCCCGAACCCGGAGGAGACCACGACCAGCCCGTGCACGCCCTTTTCCGCGCACTCCTTGACCACGTCGATCACGCCGGAGGCGGGCACGGCCACCACGGCCAGGTCGACGTCGCCGTCGATGGCCCCCACGCTCGGATAGGCCCGCACGCCCGCCACGGCCCGCACCTCCCGGTGCACCGGGTAGACGGGGCCGGTGAAGTCGGCGGCCAGCAGGTTGCGCAGGACGGTCTGGCCGACCCCGCCGGGCTCGCGCGAGGCGCCGATGACGGCGACCGAGCCGGGGGCGAGCAGCCTGCCGATGGACCGGGACTCGGCGCGGTGCTCGCGGGAGAGCGTCACCTCCGTCGAGGTCTCGGTGGGGGTGAGGTCGAGCGTCATGCGTACGACGCCGTCCTCGAACTGGCTCTGGGCCGTGTAACCGGCCTGGCGCAGCAGGCCCATCATGCGCATGTTGGCGGGCAGGACGTCGGCGACGAAGCGTTCGATGCCGTTCTCGCGGGCCGTGGCCGCCAGGTGCTCCAGGAGCACGGAGGCCACTCCCCTGCCCTGGTGCGCGTCCTCGACGAGGAAGGCGATCTCGGCCTCGCCGGGGCCGGTGCGGTCGTAGCGGATGACGGCGACCATCTCGGCGCCGATGGTGGCGATCAGCGCGACCCGGTTGACGTAGTCGACGTTGGTGAACCGCTCGACTTCCCGGTCGGACAGCCGGGGCCTCGGCCCGAAGAACCGGAAATAGATCGACTCGTCCGACAACCGCGAGTAAAAAGAGCGGAGGCGGTCGGCGTCTGCGGGCTTGATCGGCCGGACGTGCGCCGTGCCTCCGTCGGCCAAAACGACGTCGGCTTCCCAGTGGGCCGGATAATGTGCCTCCACAGTGTCGAGCGTAAACCCGCATTTCATATGCCAAGACCGGAGCCCCTGTTGGGCAACGCTTGTGCATCGACTGCAGCCCGGTGTCGTGGGACCGCCCCACGGGCACCCCGGAAGCTGTTAGTTTTGCCGTGGCCAGGCTCGTTCTGAAGGCAGCAAGGTGGTGACATCATGACGCGGGTCGTCGTGGTGGGCGATCTCATGACCGACGCGGTCGCGCGCGCCCGTTATGCGCTTGCCAGGGCGAGTGACACCCCGGCGATCGTGACCATGCACGGCGGCGGCTCGGGGGCGAACATCGCCTCATGGCTCGCCGTCGAGGGCGCCGAGGTGGCCTTCATCGGCCGCAGGGGCGCCGACATCACGGGGCGTAACCGTGACATGGAGTTGATGGGCTACGGCGTCGACGCCCGGCTCGTCATGGACCCTGAGCGGCCCACCGGCACCTGCGTGGTGCTGGTCACGCACAAGGGCGAGCGCACCATGCTCTCCGACCCCGGTGCCAACGCCGCGCTGTCGCCCGAGGACCTGCCGCGCGACCTGTTCTCCAGCGGCGCGCACCTCCACCTGTCCGGCTACACGCTGATCAACGAGGGCTCGCGCGACGCGGGCCTGGCCGCGCTCGACATGGCCAGGCGCGGCGGGATGTCGATCTCGGTCGACTGCGCCTCGTCCGCGCCTCTGGAGCGTACGGGCGCCGAGTCGTTCCTGGAGTGGACCAACGGGGTCAAGCTGCTGTTCGCCAACATCGAGCAGGCCAAGGTGCTGACCGGCCGCGACGACGCCGAGGCCGCCGCCAAGGTGCTGACGGCGTGGTTCCCGCAGGTCGTCATCAAGATGAACTCCGAAGGCGCGCTGTGGTACGCCAACGGCCGCCCCGACCCGGTCCACGTGGCCGCCGAGCCGGTCGACAAGATCGTGGACGGCACGGGTGCCGGAGACGCGTTCAGCGCCGGTTTCCTGCCCGTCTGGCTGGCGGGCAAGCCGCCGACCGAGTCGCTGGCCGCCGGCTGCCGGCTGGCCGCGAAGGCCATCGCGCACCTGGGCGCCCGCCCGCCGTTCTAGTCCCACAGGGCTCCGTTGTGAGCGGTCCTGCACCGCTATGGTGGAGAAAATCGGGATGAGCGCGAAATAAGGGAGCCGGATGCGCGGCGTGCGTCCGTTACGGCCGGGCGACCCCACGTCGGTGGGCTCGTACAAGGTCACCGGCTTTCTCGGCGAGGGTGGTCAGGGCAGCGTCTACCTCGGCGTCTCCCCTTCCGGCGAGCAGGTCGCGATCAAGCTGCTGCACGCCAGGTTCGCCGACGACGAGCAGGCGGTACGCCGCTTCCGCCGAGAGGCCGAGGCGGCACGGCGGGTGGCCGAGTTCTGCACGGCACGCGTGCTCGAGGTCGGAGCCGTCGACGACCAGCCCTTCATCGTCGGCGAGTACGTCGACGGGCCCTCCCTGCAGCACCAGGTCACCAAGGAAGGCCCCGTCCAGGGCCCGGCGCTCATGCGGCTGGCGATCACCACCGCCACGGCCCTGGTGGCCATCCACGGGTCCGGAGTCGTCCACCGGGACTTCAAGCCCAGCAACGTGCTGCTCGGACCGGACGGGCCCCGCGTGATCGACTTCGGCATCGCCCGGGCGCTCGACATCAGCCAGAGCCTGACCACCGGCATCGTGGGGACGCCCGCGTTCATGGCCCCCGAGCAGTTCCTCGGAGAGGCCTCTCCGGCGAGCGACGTGTTCGCCTGGGCGGGCACCATGATCTTCGCCGCCACCGGGCGCGGGGCCTTCGGCTTCGGGCCGCTGCCCGTGGTCATGCACCGCATCCTCAACCTCGACGCCGACCTGAACGGCGTGCCGCCGGAGATGGCGCCGCTGCTGTGGGCCTGCCTGGCCAAGGACCCCCGGCGACGGCCCACCGCCGAGCAGCTGATGCGGGACCTCATCCGCGCCGGCACCGCCCCGCCACCCGCCCCTCCGGGAGCTCAGCCGATCAGCGCCCCTCAGGCGAACGGGGGGCACCTCAGTCCGGGGGCACCGCTGCAGTATCCGGTCAGCGGCCCCGTACGGCCGCCCGTGCCGGGGGCCTCGACCGAGCCCTCGCGACGGCGCGGGCAGCGGAGGGCGCTGGTCTCGATCGGGGCGGCGGCCACCGCTCTCGTGACCGGGATCTCGGTGTGGCTCGTGGCGCGGACCCATCCCGAGGACCGCCGGCCGGACCCCACTCCCACGTCCTCCTCGCCCGTGGCGGCCTTCGGGGCGGCCGTGACCTCCGTGGCGGACCCTTCGGCCAGGAAGGGCGGGACCCTGCGCGTCGTCTCGCCGTACGAGCTGGAGTCCGTCGATCCGGGGAACATGTACACGATGGAGTCCCTGAACCTGGTCCGGCTCTACGGGCGTTCGCTGACGATGTTCAAGCCGGTGCCGGGGGCCGCCGGGACGCAGGTCGTGCCGGACCTGGCCGAATCGCTCGGCGTGCCGGGTGACGGCGGCAAAACCTGGACGTACAAACTCCGACAAGGCGTGAAATATCAGGACGGCACGCCGATCACCTCCGAGGACGTCAAGTACGCGATCCTGCGGAGCATGGATGCCTCCCGCACCCTGGGATCGAGCCACTTCGACCTCATGCTCGACCTCCCCGCCGGCTACCGGGGCCCCGCCAAGTCATCGAGCGCGAACACCGACTCGGCCATCCGGACCCCCGACGACCGGACGATCGTCTTCCGTCTGAAGCGGCCGTACGCGACGTTCGACGACGTCGTGCAGCTCCCCGAGACCGTCCCCGTGCCGAAGGCCAAGGACACGCAGGACAGCGTCCTCGCCTCGGGCCCGTACAAGATCGAGAGCGTGTCCGCCGACAAGAAGAAGCTCGTCCTCACCCGCAACGACCAGTGGGCCGCCGCCACGGACCCCAACCGCGACCCGCTCCCCGACCGGTACGAGATCGACTACCAGGTCACCGACGCCGAGCAGCGGCTGCGGGCCGGCACCGCGGAGTTCGGCCCGTCCATCACCTCGCCGGACGCCGCGGCGGCGGTGCTCGCCGATCCTGCGCTCAAGAAGCGGGCCGACGCCCCGGTGACCACGTCGGTGCGCATGCTGGCGATCAACCCGCAGGTGCCGCCGTTCGACCGGGTCGACTGCCGCAAGGCGGTGGTCCGCGCGCTCAACCTCAAGAACCTCGCCCGCGCGTACGGCCCCGGATCCGCGCAGTCCAAGCTGCCCACCTCGCTCGTGCCGCCCACGGTCGCCGGCGGTCGCTGGCCCGATCCGAACCTGAAGGCCGAGGGTGACCAGCAGGCCGCCAAGCAGTCGCTGGCCGCGTGCGGGAAACCGTCCGGATTCACCACCGACTACGTCTTTCGGGACCTGCCCAGCGAGAAGCAGATGGCCGAGGTCGTCCAGCACGACCTCGGCGAGATCGGCATCGACGTCAAACTGCGGCAGGTCTCCACCCTGGAGTTCCACAAGTCGTACGGCGGCAACCCCGGGCAGCTCAAGCGGCAGGGCATCGGCCTGATCCCCAAGTCCTGGGCACCCGACTGGCCCGATTCGGACTCGTTCCTGTCGTCGATCGCGGACAGCAGGCAGATCACCGACACGTACTCGTTCAACGTGAGCGTCCGCGTCAAGGCGATCGACGACCTCATGGACCGGGCCAGGGCCGAGCTCGACGCGGGCAAGCGGGCCGACCTGTGGACCGAGGTGGAGCAGAAGCTCGCCGACGAAGCCGTGCTCGTGCCGCTGGTCTGGATCAGCCCGCTGCTGCTACGCGGCCAGAAGGCCGCCAACCTCCACGTCAGCCCCGTCTACGACAACTACGACCTGCTCACCATGGGCGTCAGGTAGGCGACCTCACGAGGTGACCGCCAGGGCGAGCGGGAGGACCGCCGGAGCGCCCGCGTGCCGGATCAGGGCCGCCGCCAGCGTCATCGTCCACCCCGTGTCGACGCGGTCGTCCACCAGCAGCACCGGCCCGCCGCACTGCGCGATCGAGGCGCCCAGCTCCTTGGGCATGGCGAGCGTCCCCCGGACGGCCTGCACCCGCTTCGCGCTGTTGAACTGCTGTCCGGGCGCGCCCGCCCGATAGCCCAGCTCGCCGAGATAGGACAGCCGGCCCACGGACGCCAGCCGCTCGGCGAAGCTCCGCACCAGCGTGGGGCGGGTCGCGGACGGAACGCTGACCACGGCCACGGGCCGCTCGCGCCATTCCCAGGACGCCAGCAGCTGCACCACGGCCTTGAACACGTCGTCGGACACCGGCCCGTCGCCCCCGTGGAACAGCTCCCGCAGCCGGTTGCCCCAGCCGATGTCGGTCAGCCGCCCGAGCGCGCGGCCGGGCTCGGCGCCCAGCTCCGGCTTGATCCGCCCGGACAGGTCGGCCAGCCCGGTGGGCCACTGCCTGCGGGCCTCGATCTCGACGCCGGGCCTGCTCAGCCGCTGGCGGGCGCCCTCGACGGCCTGCGCGCCGATCTCCGGCGAGCGGTGCCGCCCGGTGCAGTTGTCGCAGCGCCCGCACGGCGTGGCGGTCTCGTCGTCGAGGTGCCTGCGCAGGAACTGCTCCCGGCACTCGGACGTCGTCAGATAGCCCAGCATGGCCTCCTGCTCGGCCTTGCGCTCGGCGGCGATGCGGGTGTAGCGCTCGACGTCGTACGCCCACGGCTCGCCGGTGGCCTCCCAGCCTCCCTTGACCCGCCGGACCGCGCCGTCCACGTCGAGCACCTTGAGCATCATCTCCAGCCGGCTCCGGCTCAGGTCGACCGCCGTCTCCAGAGCCGGGGTGGACATGAGGCCGCGCTCTTCGAGCGTCTGGAGCGTGGTCCGTACGACGGGCTCGGGCGGGAACGCCAGCGAGGCGAAATATGACCAGATATCGCGATCCTCGGTGCCCGGCAGGAGGATCACCTCGGCCCGCTCGACCCCGCGCCCGGCCCGGCCGACCTGCTGGTAGTAGGCGACGGGCGACTGCGGCGCCCCCACGTGCACCACGAACCCCAGATCGGGCTTGTCGAACCCCATCCCCAGCGCGCTCGTCGCCACCAGCGCCTTGAGCTTGTTGGTCAGCAGCGCCTCCTCGGCGGCCAGCCGCTCGGCCGGGTCGGTCTGCCCGGAGTAGGCGGCCACCTCGAACCCCTGGTCGCGCAGGTATCCGGCGATCTCGTGGGCGGCGGCGACGGTGAGGGTGTAGACGATGCCGGAGCCGGGCAGCTCGCGCAGCGTCTGCGCCAGCCAGGCCAGCCGCTGCTCGGCGGTGGGCAGGCGCACGACGCTCAGATGCAGGCTCTCCCGCTCCAGCGCCCCGCGCAGCACCAGCGTGCCGTCGCCGTCGTCGCCGGGCAGGCGCATCTGCTCGGCCACGTCACGGGTGACGCGGGCGTTGGCGGTGGCGGTGGTGGCCAGGACCGGGATGCCCGGCGGCAGCTCCTCGAACAGCGTGGCCAGCCTGCGGTAGTCGGGCCGGAAGTCGTGGCCCCAGTCGGAGATGCAGTGGGCCTCGTCCACCACCACGAGCCCGGCGCTCTCGGCCAGCTCGGGCAGGACGTTGTCGCGGAAGTCGGGGTTGTTGAGCCGCTCGGGGCTGACCAGCAGCACGTCGACCATGCCCTCGGCGACCTCGCCGTAGATCTCCTCCCACGCCTCGGGGTTGGCGGAGTTGATCGTGACGGCCCTGATGCCGGCCCGCTCGGCGGCGGCGATCTGGTTGCGCATGAGCGCCAGCAGCGGCGAGACGATGACCGTGGGGCCCTCGCCGAGCTCGCGCAGGAGCCCGGTGGCCACGAAGTAGACGGCCGACTTGCCCCAGCCGGTGCGCTGCACGACGAGCACCCGCCGCCGATCCAGCACCAGCGCCTCGATCGCGGCCCACTGGTCCTCGCGCAGCACGGCGTGCTCCCCGGCCAGGGCCCGCAACCGCTCCTCGGCCTCTTCACGCAGCATCGCGACATCGGGGGCTTCACTCATGCCCCCCTTGTTACCAGCTTTCTCCGACGGAATGGGCCGCCGACCGCCATACCCGCCCCGCATTCGGTGGAACTGTGACCTCAGGGGGACTCACCCGCACCCGCTATTTGTCGGCGTGCTCGGGGAAGGCGTTGATGGTGACGCGGTGCATGCGGCGGCGCTCGGTGTAGTCGGCCACCGCGTAGTGCTGGGTCGGGCGGTTGTCCCAGAACGCCAGCGTGCCGGGCCGCCACCGCAGCCGGAGCTGGTACTCCGGCGACCGGATGTGGTCGATCAGGAGCGGCAGCAGCGCCTCGTTCTCCCGGTCCGTCAGCCCCACCAGGCGGGTCGTGGAGGCGCGGTTGACGAAGAGGGCCTTGCGGCCGGTCTCCGGGTGCACGCGCACCACCGGGCGCACCATCGGCGGCCACTTGGCCTGGATCTCGGCCAGGTCGAACGGGTGCCCCTTCGCGATCGCCTTCTTCATCGACATCGTGATGTCGTGCTCGGCGGTCAGCTCGTCGCACAGCCGCTGCAGCGACGGCGAGAGCGTCTCGTACGCCAGGTACGTGTTCGCCCAGCACGTGTCCCCGCCCACGCTGGGCAGTTGGACGCAGCGGAGCAGGGAGCCCATCGGCGGGGTGGGCTCGAAGGTGTTGTCGCTGTGCCACTCGTCCCCGCCCTCGCCCTTCGGTGAGGTCTGGTCGAGGACGTGGATGGGGCTGGTGGAGTCCTTCTTGAAGGCGGGGTGGTTGAGCGTGCCGAAGTTCAGGGCGAATTGCAGGTGCTGTTCGTCGTCGATGTGCTGGTCGCGGAAGAACAGCACGAGGTGCCTGAGCCAGCCGGCCCGCAGGGTGGCGACCTCTTCCTGCGACAGCGGTTTGCGCAGATCGACCCCGGTGACCTCGGCGCCGATATGCATGGTCACGGGATGGAACTCGATCATGACGCCTCCGGATACAGGTGGGAACCCTCGGCCCGAACGTACGACCCAAGCAATTGCTTGGTCAAGGGGCGTCCGGGAGAGCCTTCCGTACACGCCGCGCGCGACTTGTGACGCCAACGAGTCGCGGGCACCCGAATACCTTCGGCACAATGTTCGACATGGCCCGACGCACGACTGCACCCCCGCCCGAGGACTTCGAGGAGCGGATCGTCGACATCGACGTCACCTCCGAGATGCGCACCAGCTATCTCGAGTACGCCTACTCGGTGATCTACCAGCGCGCCCTGCCCGACGCGCGCGACGGCCTCAAGCCCGTGCAGCGTCGCATCCTCTACTCGATGAGCGAGATGGGCCTGCGCCCGGATCGCGGCCACGTCAAGTCGTCGCGCGTCGTCGGCGACGTCATGGGCAAGCTGCACCCCCACGGTGACAGCGCCATCTACGACGCCCTGGTGCGCCTGGCGCAGCCGTTCTCCATGCGCCTGCCGCTCGTCGACGGCCACGGCAACTTCGGCTCGCCCGACGACCTGCCGGCCGCCATGCGATACACCGAGGCCAGGCTGGCCCCGGCGGCGATGCTCATGGTCGACTCCCTCGACGAGGACACCGTCGACTTCAAGCCCAACTACGACGGCCAGGAGACCGAGCCGGTCGTCATGCCGTCGGCGTTCCCCAACCTGCTGGTCAACGGCACCAGCGGCATCGCGGTCGGCATGGCCACCAACATGGCGCCGCACAACCTCAACGAGGTCGTGGCCGCCGCCCGCCATCTGATCAAGAAGCCGGACGCGACGCTGGACGAGCTGATGACGTTCGTCCCGGGCCCCGACCTGCCGACGGGCGGCTCGATCATCGGGCTGCAGGGCGTGCGCGACGCGTACGAGACGGGGCGTGGCACGTTCCGCATGCGGGCCAAGTGCGCGGTCGAGCAGATCACGCCCCGCCGCAAGGGCATCGTCGTCACCGAGCTCCCCTACAACGTCGGCCCCGAGCGCGTCGTCACCAAGATCAAGGAGCTGGTGAACGCCAAGAAGCTCCAGGGCATCGCCGACCTCAAGGACCTCACCGACCGCCACAAGGGCCTCCGGCTGGTCATCGAGATCAAGAACGGCTTCATCCCCGAGGCCGTCCTGGAGGAGCTCTACCGGCTGACGCCGATGGAGGAGACGTTCGGCATCAACAACGTCGCCCTCGTCGACGGCGAGCCGCGCACGCTCGGCCTGCGCGAGATGCTCCAGGTCTATGTCGACCACCGGCTCGAGGTGGTGCGCCGCAGGTCGGAGTACAGGCGGCGCAAGCGCGAGGAGCGCCTCCACCTGGTCGACGGCCTCATCATCGCCCTGCTCAACATCGACGAGGTCATCCAGGTCATCCGCTCCTCCGACGACTCGGCCGAGGCCCGCACGCGGCTGATGGACGTGTTCGACCTGAGCGAGATCCAGGCCTCCTACATCCTGGACACGCCGCTGCGCCGGCTCACCAGGTTCGACAAACTGGAGCTGGACCGGGAGAAGGAGACGCTGAGCGACGAGATCGCCAAGCTGACCGAGATCCTCTCCTCCGACGCCAAGCTGCGCCAGGTGGTCTCGGGCGAGCTCGCCGACGTGGCCAAGAAGTACGGCATGCCGCGCCGCACCGTCCTGCTGGAGGCGCCGGGCGTCACCCGCACCCCGGTCGCGGTCGTGGACCTGCAGGTGGCCGACGACCCGTGCCTGGCGCTGCTGTCCTCGACCGGCCTGCTGGCCCGCACCTCCGACGCCACGCCGCTGTCCGGCGAGGGCGAACGGTCGGCGCACGACGTGCTGGTGTCGGTCGTGAAGACGTCCGTACGCGGCGAGGTGGGCGTGGTGACGTCGCTGGGCCGGCTGATCCGGATCCAGGTCGTCGACCTGCCGACCCTGCCGACCACGGCCAACCCGCCGTCCCTGTCGGGCGGGCACCCGGTGTCCGAATACGTCTCGCTGCAGCCCGACGAGAAGGTCGTCGGCCTGGGTTCCCTCGACCCCGACGGCCCCGGCCTGGCCCTGGGCACGGCGCAGGGCGTGGTCAAGCGGGTCGTGCCCGACTATCCGGCCAACCGCGACGACTTCGAAGTGATCACGCTGAAGGACGGCGACATCGTGGTGGGCGCGGTCGAGCTGGTGTCGGAGTCGCACGACCTGGTGTTCATCTCCTCCGGCGCCCAGCTCCTGCGCTACCCGGCCTCGCAGGTGCGCCCGCAGGGCCGCCCGGCGGGCGGGATGGCGGGCATCCGGCTCGACGACGGGGCGCGGGTGATCTGGTTCGGGGTGGTGGATCCCGAGCGTCCCGCGCACGTGGTCACGATCGCGGGCTCCTCGACCGCGCTGCCCGGCACGCAGGTGGGCGGCGGCAAGCTGTCCGACTACGCCGAGTTCCCGGCCAAGGGGCGGGCGACGGGCGGGGTCCGGGCACAGCGATTCCTGAAGGGCGAGGACGAGCTGCTGCTGGCGTGGGCCGGCCCGGCGCCGGCCAAGGCGGTCTCGGCGGTGGGCAAGCCCGTGCCGCTGCCGGAGGAGATCGGCCGGCGCGACGGCTCGGGCGTGCGGCTGACCAACACCATCGGCGCGATCGGCGGCGCCCTCGCCTCCGGGCCCGAGGCCCTGCCGTCCGGGTCGGCCCCGGACGAGCAGACGTCCCTGTGACGCTGTCGGGGGGGCCGGGGGGCCGGGGGCCCGCCCCCCCCCGTTTTTATAAAGTGTGGGGTCCCCGGGGCTGGTGGGGGGGGGGGGGGGTTCG